>NZ_OESQ01000006.1 GCF_900240245.1 Lachnoclostridium edouardi | reverse complement strand
CTCCCCATGAGGGCATTGTCCCCTCCGACATCTGGCTGACCTGCCGCAAGAAGCTGATGAACAACATGAAAATCCAGTCTGCCCGAAAAGCCACCCATACATGGCTGGCGGGAAAAATCAAGTGCGGGAACTGCGGGTATGCCCTTATGAGTATCTTCAATCCCTCCGGCAAGCAATACCTTCGCTGTACGAAACGGCTGGATAACAAGAGTTGTCCGGGGTGCGGGAAAATCATTACTTCGGAACTGGAAGCGGTTGTTTATCAGCAGATGGTAAAGAAACTGGCAAGCTACAAGACGCTGACAGGCAGAAAGAAAGCGGCAAAGGCAAACCCGAAAATTGCCGCCCTGCAAGTGGAGCTTGCCCATGTGGACAGCGAGATTGAAAAGCTAGTGGACAGTCTGACGGGCGCAAACAATGTCCTGCTCTCCTATGTGAATGTGAAGATAGTGGAACTGGACGGACGCAAGCAGGAACTTGTGAAGCAGATCGCCGAGTTGACGGTGGAAGCCATCAGCCCGGAACAGGTCAGCCAGATTTCCGGCTACCTCGACACTTGGGAGAATGTATCCTTTGACGACAAGCGGCGGGTGGTGGATTTGATGATTACCACCATAGCTGCCACAAGCGACAGCTTGAACATCACATGGAAAATCTGATGGGCGGCACACCTCCCGTCAGACCGTTACCCTGTGTAGTCCCTTGTAAACTGTACTTTTGTATGTGATAAACTGTTACTATCCATATGGATACCTCCTTTGTTTATTAATGCGGTTGGCGAACCTTACATTAATTATAACACTGGAGGTTTTTTGCTGTAAGCTGAAGCAATTCTAACTCAC
>NZ_OESQ01000005.1 GCF_900240245.1 Lachnoclostridium edouardi | reverse complement strand
AGGTAGCCGTATCGGAAGGTGCGGCTGGATCACCTCCTTTCTAAGGAAGAAGAACTGATTTCGTTTGGAGCAATCCAACTAAAACGGAAAAGGTAAGTAAGGGTTTTATATACTGTTTAGTGTTCAAGTCAAGGACACGAAAAAGATTCCGGTGGCGATGCGCTTAGGGGAAACACCCGTACCCATCCCGAACACGAAGGTTAAGACCAAAGCGGCCGATGGTACTATATTGGAGACGATATGGGAGAGTAGGTGGCTGCCGGATTAAAAAAGAGAAAAGCCAAGAGAGAAAGACAGATTGGTTTAAAAATAGAAGGGCTTATAGCTCAGCCGGTTAGAGCGCACGCCTGATAAGCGTGAGGTCGGTGGTTCGAGTCCACTTAAGCCCACTGCCTGATAAAAAAGGGAATAAAGATGGATAATTCTCGGAGAAGAGGAAAGGCTCATTTAACCCCACTGTTTGATAAAAGCAGGAAGTGAAAATGGATGGTTCTTGAAAAAGAGGAAAAGTCCGTTGAAACCCATTAAATCAGGTAAGTGGAAACACAAAGGAATAGAAAATAAAACAAGGGATAGCCTCAAATGAGGGAAGGCCCGCATCCGTGGGGGTGTAGCTCAGTTGGGAGAGCACCTGCCTTGCAAGCAGGGGGTCAAGAGTTCGAATCTCTCCATCTCCACTAGGTATCAAACAGAGAAGCGGCAGACTGTAAGTTAGCTGTAAATTGTAAGATACCGCACGTACCTTGAAAACCACATATTGAAGAAAAGATAGAGTCGACTCTTCCGGAAAGAAAAGGAAGGAAGAGAAGAAGACAAATATCAAGACATCCGAGGCCGTATCGAAAGATAC
>NZ_OESQ01000004.1 GCF_900240245.1 Lachnoclostridium edouardi | reverse complement strand
ATATTCAGCCTGTTTTGTTGTCCGGGGTTTCCAAAGGGGCTTGCCCCTTGGCACACGACTTTGCTTGCAAAGTGTAGTGTGTTATACGCTCTGTCGGCGTTGCTGCGAAAATGAGGTTGCCGCCGGGGAAGGCAATGACATTTGAAGCGGCAGGAAAACAGAACTGTGATTGCATGGCGTGGAGCCGCAAGCACAGCGCTGGTTTCATCAGCAGACAGGGCGTATATGAAAGCCCCCGTCCCTTGTACAACGCCGGACTATGGGACAAAGTGTCCCAAACTTGTGGGCACACTTCTGTAAAGTTGAAATGGGCGGGGAAGCCATTTTAGGGCTTTCCCGTCTTGATTACTCCTCAGCAAAGACAGGCGGGGCTGTCAACGACGGCGCATTTTTGCGCCGTTCATCTTGACCGTTGACTGGCTCGGCTGGCTATGCTATCTCCCCGGTAAATCTGAATTTATCTTTTTGTATAGATTAAATCTGTCATGCCATTATATGACTGTGTTTTTAGCAACCTCAACTTAATTTCATGGTCAGCTTTTTCAAAAAGCCGAATACCTGATCCTAAGATTGTTGGAATAACGGTAATATAATAACAATCAATTATATCTTCTTTAACCAACTGTTGAATCAAGTTCGCTCCACCACAGATCCAAATACCTTTTCCGTTTTCTTCCCGCAACCTTTTTATCAGATCAACAGGGCTTTCATTGACAAAATGGATTTTATCAGACGATTCCTTTGAATTATGCGTCACAACATAAGTTGTAAAATCTTGATAAACCCACTCGTCCGGTGAAAGTTCTGTGACGATTTGATGATAGGTATTCCATCCCATTACCACTGTATCAATGTCTTTTACAAACTCAGAATATGCGTCAATGTTATCGTCATCATTACCTTGTCCGGTCAGCCAATTCACGCTGCCGCTACTGTCTGCGATATACCCGTCGAGACTCATCGCTATAAACAAACTGATTTTTTTCATATCAAACTCCTTTAATCGAGAAGGGTTGTGCCATACGAATTATCTATGGCACATAGCCATTTCCCACCTATGTTTCTATAAACATAGGTGGCTCTGCGATCCATGCTGTATTCTGAATCTTCTTTTTTATTTGCATCCAACAAGGTTTGTGACAAAACGAGTACAGTATCTCCCGCCTCAATCATCTGCATCTTTCCCTGTGTTGGAACTACGCTATTGTTAAAATATGCTGCTATTTTTATAAACGCCTCCTTAATCGCTTCCTTTCCTCTTGCTTCCAATCCTGGTTTTACCACCAACACCGCATCATCTGTATAAAACTCCATTAAGTCATCAAATCTTTCCTCTTTGATTGCTTTATCAGCAGCAGCTATCAAGTTTTTGATTTCCTCATTCATATGTAAATCCTCCTATCAATCCATAAGCCAAGATTTATCTATGGATATACATCCTTGTCATATCAGGCTCATTATCCCCTTGAACCATGCACAAAAATTCCCAGCCGTATCTTTCGTAGAAACTTGTGTGGTCTGTAATCAAATAGATTGGGGCAATTTCTTTGGACTTCATATCCTTCACAACAATATCCAATAATTGTCCCGCTATTCCTTGACAGCGATATTCCTGTTCAGTATATACTGCACATACATTTGGAGCAAGGTCTTTCCTGTCATGAAAATCATTTTCGATCACACCAAGGCCGCCTACAATGCGTCCACTGTCTAAGCAGAGATACCAACCATATTCTGTTTCATGATTGAGATAGGCTTCCATGCATTCAAGATAAGCTTCTTGTGGCACTTCCCATTTATCATGAAACCATGCAGCAGCAGCTTCTTTTAATTCTGGTTTTTGTCTTAAAGTAACATAGGTATATTCTTTCATATTTACCTCCACAACTTCTTGTTTATCCATCCTCTATTTCCGCCCCCGCTGTGGCTTTGGATTTTTCAGCAAGTCCGACTTCTGTGCAATCTTTTTCAGCCACTTCTTTTCTTCTTCGGATAGCTTCTTCAAATTCAATTTGAGCCGCTTACAGATAAACGCCAAAGCCGCTTGCTCCGGGTCGCTGCCCTCGCTGGCGACTTCATCTGCGGTCTGTAAAAAATCTTCCAGCGGGTTGTCCTCCGGGACGCTGAAAAAATCGTCCTTATGTGCTTCCCGCAGGTCAAGAGCTATCTTGTTTATGTCCTGCTGTATCACATAGCGGCAAAAACTGTCATCATCAATATGGGCGGCGATAAGCTGTCTTAACTGCGGGT
>NZ_OESQ01000003.1 GCF_900240245.1 Lachnoclostridium edouardi | reverse complement strand
GGGATGGAAAACACCCAACGAGGTACTGAGGGATTATTTACGGTCAGTGTAACATATGTTTGACAAACCTACATCAACATACAAGAAAATTGAAAAAAGTGCTTGACCTTGCAAAAGAATTATGATAGTATATGTATCGTTGAATATATCTTTTAAAAGATAATGCGCGAGTGGCTCAGTGGTGGAGCACCACCTTGCCAAGGTGGGGGCCGCGGGTTCGAATCCCGTCTCGCGCTCTTATTTTTTTCTAGTATTTATGCGGATTTCCCGTTTTGGGAGGTCCGTTTTTTGTTTACATAAAAATAAATTGCTAAAGTTTTAGAATTTTTTCAGTATAATTAGAGTACATTTTTAAGAGACTTTGCGGCGTAATCATTAATTAGATTTTTTTGCTGATCTTGGCTGGGGTGAGCATATCTACTAAGTAATGTCTTAACACTATTACCCATAACAGAGGAAACTAAAGCGGGATCGTATTTATCTGCTAAAATATTTGTGGCAATACTATGCCTGCAACTGTAAAGGGTTATGCTTTGCTGAATTGGTCTGGTCTAATTGGAAAGCCAGAATCAGTTGTGAACAAAAAATCGTTATCAGTAAACCCAGGATATGCTAATTGCATTTGCTTTTTCCAAAGGAGCCGTTTTTTTAATATATGATAGAGTATATCCGGTATTGGAATCTCTCGGTGAGAGCCTGCTGTTTTCATATTAGTTACGGCCCCATGCCTGTTATAACCACACTCAAAGGAGATGGCTGTAGGATTGATTTTAAGACAATTATCTTTTAACCCACATACTTCGCTTGGACGAGCACTAATAAGCAATGACACGTAAAACATAGGGTAATACCAACTACGCTCTATGATGTCAGACGATGTTCCAGGAATGATATAATTTGTTTGCAAGACAAATGTTTATATCTTTTTTGGAGTAATCTGGTAAGAGAATTTATGTGAAAGTCGTTCGGTACGCCAATACCGGGCGGTTTTTTCCGTTGTAGCTATTAAAGACCAAGTTCTTTTAGTAGATCTTCCTGTGAAATGACTGCCTGATATTCCGGATCACCACTGTGGTAAGCGTTGAGCACATTCACTCATAATCGTAACAGCGCCCAAGATTCTTTCTTTTATGTTTGACATAATTTCTACATTCCTTTATATATTTGTCCTCGATTACCTATATCAATAATATCAATTATAATACCATTTACATCAAAATTCCCTTTGTATGGAAGCAAGACCTAGTTTCCCATAATGGTAATGACCATTTTATTTGGAGCGCAAACTATAGTTTCAGTGGCATATTCGATTTTGCCTTTTGTGATGCAAACCTTATCTGGACAGGAGGCGTCGTCCACCCATATTTTTCCGTCCTTAATTACTAGATGATTGTAGCTGCTGTCGTCTTCCTGTATAGTGAGCTCCTGATCTTTATTAAGATTTAATTCGGCAACAAGCTTATTATTTACCGTTACCTGAACGGTAACTGCAGGAAGCGCGATAAAGATTTTGTAAGCTAGATACATCAGAAGAAATAGGATAAACAGGCTGTTAATTAATATAAAGTCATTTTTTCTTGTTTTTTTTACTGTCTGGATAGCTTTTTCGGAATCATTCATTATCGTAAAGGCCTCAACTGTTTCATATAAATGTCTGCAGCGCTGCGAAGCTGCTGGCTGGAGGGATAAGAAAGGGACTCGCCTATAGATTGGTCCGCTTCCAGAATCGCATAAACAACAGCGCGCATCTCTAATGATCTAAGGAGAAAACGCATAGACTGGAGGGAATCCTCAGCGTCAAATACAGTTAATTCCGGATGGTCAATGAGTTTTTCCTTTAATTGAATATAATACATAAGGAGAGAGACAGGGTCCTCCTTTGGCAGCATAGTGGAAAGCAGAAGGCGGACGCGGTCTCTCTGTTGTTCTCCGTAGGGAAATATTTTTAAGGTATATTCTTTATACTCTTTTTCACGTTCCTCGCGGGTTTTAATGTTCATGCCAAAGAACATGGCCATAGCAGTTACCTCCTGAAGTTTAATAAAAAAATTATATCAGATTTTTTAAGGGAATGGAACCTTTACAAATGAATTTCCAATATCATAAAGAGGGACATTGCCAATACGTATTCAGGCGCTGCAAAGCCGCTGCCATTGTGCCGGCTTTACAACGCCTGATTTTATTGTTAGGGCAAAGCCCTGTTTACCATTGTGGAGTTTTTCGTTGATCCGAAAAACGGAACTTTGGAAAACAAATAAACCACCTGTTATGCAGGTGAGTTAGAATTGCTTCAGCTTACAGCAA
>NZ_OESQ01000002.1 GCF_900240245.1 Lachnoclostridium edouardi | reverse complement strand
CTCAAATAAACACCATTTTTAATTATAAACTATAATAACAAACACAGAAGGACTGCCGCTAGCAGTCCTTCTAAACCTTAAAGTTTGCACTATTTTTTAATCTCTGATACCAAAGTCAGGTATTATAACCAATCTTTTGTTTTTTGTCTATATTAGTAAAACTTTTATTATTTTTTTATATTCATTGTTAAATGTTCCATTTTGTTCCAAAAAGTCAGAAAATATTTCACAAAAAAGCTGCCTCCGGTTTCCCGAAGGCAGCTTTTATATAACTAAAAGATTTTAAGGGGGTGGCCTTATAATCTTTAGCCGGCTTATTTATTTTTCTTTAAAAATCCTTTCACAATAGGTGTTAAGATGATACCGAACATAATGATCATCAGAACACAGGTGATAGGTCTTGTAAAGAAGATATCCAGGCTTCCTCCTGAAATAATGAAAGCCTTTCTCATGTTGGATTCCAGAAGCGGAGCCAGTACGAATGAAAGCAGCATCGGCGCCGTCGGGTATCCGCCCTTATCCAGCAGGTATCCTACTACACCTGACAGGAACATAATAACTACTCCGTAAAGGGAGTTGCTGGTACTGTAAGAACCAACTACACAAACAACTGTAATAATAGGAATCATATATGTTACAGGCACTGTCAGAATTCTAATCAGGAATGGAATTACACACAGAGCCACAATCAGTGTTAAAATGTTGGACAAATACAGGGAAGCGATCAATCCCCATGCAAAATCAGGAGATTTGCTGAACAGAAGAGGACCAGGATTCAGACCCCACATCATCAGTCCGCCTAAAAGTACTGCGCCTGTACCAGAACCAGGAATACCTAAAGCCAGAAGAGGAGCAAATGCTCCAGCTGCCGCTGCGTTGTTAGCAGCCTCTGCCGCTGCAATACCTTCGATTGCACCTGTTCCTAAAGGCTCTTCACTCTTAAAGCTTTTCTGTACTGCGTATCCCATAAATGCGCCGGTTGTTGCTCCAGCTCCAGGAAGAACGCCTACAAATGTTCCTAAAAGTCCTGAACGAACTGCTGGAGGCAGCAGGCGGCGGAAATCGTGTGGTGTAAGAAGACTTCCGCGGATAGTCAGTTTATCAGAAATCGCATCATTGTTTGTTACATTTTTTTCATTTGTCAGTTTAATAACCTGGGCAAATCCTACTGCACCAATAATATAAGGAGTAAAAGGAATACCTCCCAGCAAATAAATATTTCCAAAATCGTATCTTGGAAGGCCAGAAAGAGTATCCATACCCATACTTGCCAGCAAAATACCTAACATAGTGATTACTACACCCTTTGTAGGGTTTTCGCCTACCAGCCAGCTGATAGATGTCATGGCAATCAGAAGAATTGCAGTCATCTCAGAAGGACCAAATTTCAGCCCCAGGTTCGCCAAAGCAGGGCCTGTAAATGTAAGAATAATAATACCTATGGTTCCTCCAATGAAGGAAGCCATATCTGCTGTAAACAGCGCCTGGCCAGGACGTTTTTTGTTTTTAGCCATTGGATATCCGTCTAATGTTGTACAAACCGCCGGAGAGTCTCCAGGAATATTTAACAGAATCGCACTGAAGCTGCCGCCATACATATTAGAATAGTACAATGCGCCCAGCATGATAATCGCTGTTGTAGGGTTAAATTTATATGTAAGAGGAAGCAGCAACGCTACTCCTGCCAGGGAACCAATACCAGGCATGGCTCCTACAATCAGTCCCAAAATAGCTCCCATAGCTGCAGCCCCTATATTCTGCAGTGTGAGAACAGTTTGGAAGCCCTGCATTAAAAGTTCAAATGTACCCATTTTTTCTACCTCCCTTTAATTAAAAGTTCTCGAAAATTCCCATAGGGAATGCAACGCCCAGCCAAACTGCAAACACGCCTACAGCGATAAATGCTACAATGGCAGTAACAATTAATGTTGCTTTCCAAGGCGCCTTCTCATGGACCTTCAGCCACAAAATAACAAATGCAAAGCAGCTTGGAAGAAGTCCAATAATAAAGCTTCCTGCAATAATACAGGCTCCTGCTGCAACTACTAATAACTCTTCCTTTTTGTAAGGAGCTCCTGTCTCTCCATCCTTTAAGGACTGAAAGAATGCCAGAATGCTGGTAAGAATAATTACCACTGATACTAAACTAGGGAAAAAGCCTGGGCCAGGACCATTTACTGAATCCCAAAACCCTAACTCTGTAACGCCCAGAAACAGGAATACAATACCAACAAGCGCTGTTGCTATTGGTATAAAGAATTTTGTCTGAATGCTTTTCATACTCATTTGACCTCTCTTTCTTGTGATACACCTATAAAAAGCAAAGGCCATGCCAAGAATCCTGTTGTGAATTGTTTGTAAAAAGTGCACAATTCTTCCCTGTTGTCTATATGAAAAATTCCTAATCTTTATAGGTGAAAACAAATCTTAACGCCATTTTTACGTTTCAATTAGTTTCTTTTTGTTATATTTGAAACAAATGTTACGGTTTTTTCCATGATTTTTTCACACGTTTCATCTGCAAAGGGGCCGTTATAATCTTGTTAATAAAAATTGCTGAAGATGAAATAGCCTACTGATTGTTTTCAGAAAAGTCGTGTATTTTTCAGGACTTTGTGATATAGTAGAAGCATAATGAAAATTATTCCCAAGGAGGATACAAAAATGGCAATGTTATTTACTGATGATTTAGTAACAGGAAATGAAATGATTGATTCTCAGCACAAAGAGTTAATTGATAAAATTAATGCTCTGCTTATTAGCTGCGAAAATAAAGCTGATAAGGCTGGCGCCGTAAAAATGCTGAATTACCTGGCAGACTATACTGATTTTCATTTTTCAGCTGAGGAACAGCTGCAGAAGGAAATTGAATATCCAGGATATAATGAGCATATCAAAAAGCACGAGGAGCTGAGACAGACTGTTAACCAGCTTCACGAAATGTTAGAGGAGGAAGAGGGACCTACAGAGGCCTTTGTAGAAAGAGTTAACAGCAAAGTAGTAGACTGGCTGAATTATCACATCAAAACCTTTGACAGATCTGTAGCTGAATATAAGTTTATGAGAGATAACACACAGAGAATTTAAGAAAAAGTCAAGACCACCGGCTAAGCCGGTGGCTTGCTTTGACCCTATAAGGGTCTGTTACCGGCACTGGAGTCTAAAGACTCACCGAAATAGGTTCGCCAAGCGCAACATCATTTACCTACTAAGCCCT